>NZ_JADDXR010000001.1 GCF_015330125.1 Zobellia nedashkovskayae
TTTCGTTTTTTTTCGTTCCGCCATCGCATAACTCTGAGTATGAGCACCCAACATATCTCAACCCTTTTCTGTTTTTGAGCATTACAGTACACCTATATAGTTTCACAACATGGCCCTTACTTGATAAGCATCTTTACAGCGCTCCCCGCTCTACTGCCTAAACCTGACTATTTGAGGTGTACGTTATATGCAGGTTTATCCCTAAAGAGCAAAGATAAATTCCTCCCATTGATAAAGTCCATTTATGAATACCTATAAAATAATTGATTACTATTATCTATATCTCAATTTGACTCCAAAACCAATATCATTTTTTTTTGCAACACATGAGAGAATCGTTTGTTTTAATTAACAAATATTCCTTACATGCATCTATAAAAATTACCTAGTAGAAAATTAAGAGAACTTAACAGCAATTACCATAACTATTTTTACTCTTCAAAATATGATTGGTTATAACAAAACTCAAATTAATAACCTTTGCAAATAAATCCAATCTTAATCTATAGATATAAATCACAGGTAACTTATACACTCTCTCCTGTCGATTTAGTTAATTGACACCTAAAAAATGATGCCGAAACTTGAGTATACCCATTACATTTTTATTCTTTACTCTCTAACATCAATTATGAAGAAAAAAATATGACAATACTAATCTTAGCATCTACATTATTTATGTCTGCTAAACTTAACTTCTAACTAATCCAATAAGAAATATTATAAAACTAAACTTACTATGAAGCCTGTTATTCTAAGAAATCTACATAAAATTTAAAAAACTTGATTCGGAACCATATGGAGTTACCAGTTTTACCTGACCATTAAATCAAAAAAACTCACTGTAGCTAAACAATTATCTAAAATTCGCGTGCAGAATAAGAGCTCCCAAGAAATCATTTATTGAAAACAAGGCTCAATTATGTTAGCGATTAATTTGATAGAGAATATAAGGTATTAGATTAGCCGGTTATTGAATTATTATAATTTTCCGCATACATAGAATACTTATTTTTCTTCAAAACTTATGTATACTAATTCAGTAGAAAAAGACATTATTCAAATAGCTTACCGATGTGTTTCTAATTCCTATTACCTCCATTTAAGACCGATATATTATTGATCTGTGACTAGTAAGAATTAAAATTGTATATATACTAGTATACTCATACTACATCTTAAAATGAAGTCTATTATATAATGTAATACTATCTATACAAGAAGAGGCCAATGTATTAACTACCTAATTTAATACCAACGCTATTTCTAAGTAGTCTTAAGTATAAGAAATGTTTCCCAAGAAAAGGTTTGGGGTTATAGTTGCACTAATATTGAAGTTGAATATATCCTTTTTTCAGGAAGCTATCACCTGTTCTGATGCTCAGGAGATGCCGTTAAACGGGGACATAAAAGTAGTCGGCCCAGTAGCAGGGACTGGATTTGGGATAAAAAAAAGGTCCCGATCAGAATGAACTGATCGGGACCTCGAAGTAAGGCGGCTTCCTACTCTCCCACCTGTTGGCAGTACCATCGGCGCTAGCGGGC